>NZ_JASHKU010000070.1:0-3101 GCF_030056875.1 Rhodococcus sp. IEGM 1351
ATCGAACCCTGCAAGCGGCATGACCCCCGACAAATTAACGAATCAGACCACTAAGATCCACACGCACCATGGCAGCGCGGAACCAACGAGAATACGAACGGCATTCTCCGTCAGTACTTCCCCAAAGGCTCGGACCTGAGGGTGCGCTGCGAAGGCAGACCTGGAGTGGGTCTCACGGCAACTCAATGAGCGCGCCCGGAAGCGGCTAGACTTTCGCACACCCATCGAAGCCGTTCAGCTAACGGGACTGCTAGGCCCAAGGTCTAAATGGATTCTTGGACGCGTCGTACATCGTCTTCGTCCAACGCTGAAATTGTCATCAATCGCCACATCCATCGATCGTCCGACCATTCGGTTTGAATGTGGGTATCGCTGCGTGAGTTGACGATCGAGCAGTGTGGGTTGCGCGCCGAGGGGCCATCGAGCCAGTGACGCGTGTCCGTTCACTGGTTGGCCGTCGGCGGTGCTCGGTCTGGTCACTGCAGACGCTTTCGACGATGTGAAGGCGGGCGCCGTGTTTGTCGGTGACTCTGTGCCGCCTCTGTGCGACGACGTTGTCGCTTGCGCAGTCGACGGTGGCGCCTTGCCCGAGCATCGTGTGATCAGCGATTCGAGCAGGCTGTGGTATATCGCGAGCTAGTCAGCTCGTTCGAGCGTGGCCAGTACGTGGTGTGCCGAGCGCGCCGAGCGGCCCGCCCTTGCACTCGTGCAACAACGAATACCTTAGCCCGTCAGAGACACCGAGCGATGTGTTCACCACTGGGTTCCGGAGTGTCCACGACCTTGACCTGGGTTTGGCATCAGGGGGTGGTGCCGGGGGTGGTTGCGGTGCCGTCTGATCGGTGGCCGAGTGGGTGCCGCCAGTCACGTCTGGCGGTAGGAGCCCATAGGGGCGGCGGTACCGGTTGATGTGTGGTTTCACGGCCAAGCGCAGCCCCCGCCAACGATGTACATCAGCTGGCAGGGGCGCTACACGGACAACCTGCACGTAGTAACGAGCAGCGCATCACTGATCTTCGTGAGCCGGAGCCTGGAAGTCCAGGGAGTGTGATCCACGCCATTGCTCTACTTTCGCATCACTCAATAGCCCTAACCGACCAGTAAGTGTGATCTCGAGTCGTCTTGTGCTGAGTCCAGACCCAATTTCGGACCCGATTTCGGGTATGGGTGTAGGTATTTCGGTCGATGTGCAGGTGTCGACGTCGGTCCAAGGTAGCTGGTACGCCGCCGTCGACGTGGCAATCGAGAATATCTGCACGTGAGAGAAGAGTTGTCGTGGCACGAAATATCGAGAGCATGGGTGCAAGTCTGCTGAATGCGTTGCGGGTCGGTGTGGTTGGCACTGTTCTGTACGCGGGGCTGATCATGGGCGTGGTTGTGGTGGCGGTGTGGAAGTTCCCGATGCCCGGCGTGTAGGCCCGGGGCGCCTGATGGTTCTGCGCCGATGCCGGCGAGTGAAACACTCGGTGGCAGTTCGGCGATAGAGCGGGCAGGGGCGTGGTTGTGGTGGCCCCGCGTGGCCGGTGATCAACGCGCGATATCCGTGACGGGCCCTGTTTGCTGTGGAAGGGACGATGATGTTCGGGACGGGCGTAGGTCTCATGGTTGGTCTGCTGGTGGTGACGCTTCTGGTGGTGCCCGTCTCGTTCGGTGTGGCGGCACGAGCGGACGCGAAGGTCCGCCGCCTTGCGCAGTCCCGGGCGTCCCATCCGAATCCGGTGGGCTCGGTCGCTGTCGGGGATGTGGACGAGCGGTGCGATCGGTGGCGGCAGCTGGCAACGCGGGCGTGGCTGATCTGCGGCGCCGCCTCGCTGGTCGCAGTAGCGGTCGTGGGTGTCCTGATCTGTGTCGGGTGAAGTTGACGACGTAAGCCGGGAGTGCGCGGGCGTGGGTACGGGACCAGCTGAGTCCAAGGCGGAGCCCGCGACTGCACTATCAATGGAAGCTGAAACCATCTCGGCCGCTGTGACCTACGCGCCAGAGGCTCCCCGAGACACGGTGAAGCCCTGGGTGAGCCGAAGCGGCCCGGTCGGAGTGGAGTCCCCTCCGGCCAGGCCTCGCCGGGACGTACAACTGGTACCCGCCGCGTCAAGCCTGACCGCGCAACGCTCGGCGGTGCGGCTCCGTGCTGGTGCGCCTGGGTGGTGGGCGTCGCTGATGTCTCCTCGGATGTGCTGCGTGTGAAGTTTTCGACCGGAGCCACGGAGTTCGTCGGAGCGGTGCGTGCGCCAATCGCTGCTAGCCAGTGCAGGTTTGGCTGGCGCCGTATTGGTTTGGCGACCTGCTCCTTCGTGTTCCGGTGCGAGGAAATGGTAGATCCGCCGCCCGCCCCGCTGGCTGAAATGTGACCCAGGCCACATGTCTTTCTCGGTGGGCCGTACTTCGGCCGGCGGCCGTCGGTGCAGGCTCGCCCGATTCGAATGCGCGCGTGCGCGTGTTGTTTGTGGCGGGGCGGATTCGGTGCCTGACCGATCGACTCGCCTGGTACCGATCCTCCCGAACTCCACCCGCCCGGGCGCACAAGACGTCGGCGAGTGGTGTAGAGCGCAAGGTGGTGGGGCGGGTGTGCGAGGTCGGACTGGTCGGTCTGTTCCTCGTGTGAGTGCGGTGTGGTGCGGTTGAATGGGGGACATGGGGTCGCCGGTGGGTGAGCAGCTGTGGCAGACGTTGTCGGATTCCGGGTTGGCGTTGGTGTGTGTCCGCGGGCCGCAGCGCCGATGGGCGGATCTGCTCTTGCCCGGGGATGAATCGGTGGGGGAGCTGACCTGGCTGGCCCGGGACGCCGACGAGATCGCCAAGCAGTACCGCGACCGCCGATAGCGGCATACCGGAGCTGCGATGGCGCTGACGCGGATCGGGCGGCGTTCACCGAAGAAGCGGCACGGTGGTCTGTTTTCGTGCGAGCGGGTATCGGTGCACATGCAGGTGGACGCGGATTTTATTCAGGGGTGAGGCGCGCCGGTGCCGGTGGTAGCGTCGCGCAGGCTGCAAGGGGTGCGATCGAAAGTCACCGGGCTGCGGCGCGAAGGCATGGAAGGTGCGGTAGATGGTGCAACAGCAACGGGCGGCGGTGACCCGGGCGCAGATCGTCCGCGGGGCAG
>NZ_JASHKU010000071.1:0-2780 GCF_030056875.1 Rhodococcus sp. IEGM 1351
GTTGGGTGCGGGGGTCGAGCCAGACGAGTTGGAGCATGATCCCGTTCTCGGGATCGAGTCGGTGCGTTGCGGCGTCGAGTTGCGCGCGTGCCATCGCGGCGAGGTCGTTGTCGGAGTGCGTCTCGACCGCGACGTGGGTGATGAGGGGTGCGGCCGCGATTGTTCCGGCCGGTGGGATCTCGAGGACGGTGTCCTGGTCCGATATCCCGCGCCGGAGTCGGGCTCGGAGCATGTCGTGGTGGTCGAGGACCGTCTGCACGGTGGCGGTGAGGGTGTCGGTGTCCAGGTCGGGTGGTGCGGTGAGCAGGACTGCTTGGCAGTACGTGTCGAGGTTGCCGCCGCGTTCGAGCAACCACCGCGCGATCGGCACGAGCGGTGCGGTCCCGACACCACCGCCGGGAAGCTCGGCCAGCACGTCCGGGTTCCGGGTGGCCGCCACCTCGGCGAGTGCGGCCACGGTCTGGTGCTCGAAAACGTCGCGGGGAGTAACGAAGACACCGTCCTCGTGGGCACGGGCCACCAATTGGATGGCCATGATGCTGTCGCCACCGAGTGCGAAGAAGGATTCGTCGGCACTCACGGACGGCACGCCGAGGACCTCCGCGAAAACCGCGGCGAGGGCCGTCTCCGTCACGGTCGCCGGAGCGCGACCCGTGGCGACGTGTTCGGCGAAGTCGGGTGCGGGCAACTGCCGGCGATCGAGCTTGCCGTTCGGGGTCAGCGGCAGGCGGTCCAGGACCACCAGCGTTGCCGGCACCATCTGCGGTGCGAGAGTCGTTCGGGCGAAGCCGAGGACGCGACCGATGTCGACAGTCCTCGTCTGTGCACCGTCCCGGGCGGGCACGACGTACCCGATCAGGCGCTCGGCGCCTCGGTCGTCGGAACGAACCGACACCGCGGCCTGTGCGACATCCGGGTGGCGGACGAGCGTGGCCTCGACCTCGCCGGGCTCGATTCGGTAGCCGTGCAGCTGAACTTGGGCATCACTACGTCCGAGGAACTCGAGTTGACCCTGCGCGGTCCAACGTGCGAGGTCACCGGTGCGGTACATGCGTTCTCCGCGCCCGGCCGGGTCCGCCACGTACCGGGTCACCGTCAGCCCGGACCGGTGCAGGTACCCACGGGTGACCTGGTTCCCGGCAACGTACATCTCGCCGGTCACTCCGGTGGGTACGGGGTGGAGCCGCCGGTCGAGGACGTACACGCGCAGCCCCGGAACGGCCCGGCCGATGACCGACCGCGCAGCGGGACGGGTATCGCCGAGGGGATGCCTGGTCACGTGCACGGTGGTCTCGGTGATGCCGTACATGTTCACGAGCTGCGGTCGGGTTGGTTGGTGCCGGTCGAGCCAGTCGACGAGGTGACCGTGCTCGAGGGCTTCGCCGCCGAAGACGACGCACCGCAACGCCAGGTCGGTCGGCTGGTTCCGTTCCGCCGCGGCCAACTGGGCGAACGCGGTGGGCGTCTGGCACAGGACCGTCACCCGCTCCCGGCCGAGCAGGCCCAGGAACTCGTCGGGTGACCGCGCGGTGACGGTGTCGACGACGACGAGGCGGCCACCGTGCAGGAGGGCGCCCCACAACTCCCATACCGAGAAGTCGAAGGCGGCCGAGTGGAAGAGCGTCCACACGTCGGTCTCGGCGAACTCGAACGCAGTCCGCGTGTTGTCGAACAGCGTCGCGACATTGCGGTGTGTCACCACGACACCTTTCGGGCGTCCGGTCGACCCCGACGTGTACACGACGTACGCGACCGCGTCGGGGGTGAGCCCGGCCCGTCGCTCCGGATCGGTGATCGGTTCCGGCGACAGATCCATCAGGCACCCGCGTGTGTCCGCGTCGTCGACGAGCACCGTGGGCAGGTCCCTCCGCAAGCGGGCCGCGTGGTCGGTGGAGGAGACGAGACACACCGGGGCAGCGTCGGACATCGTGGCGTCGAGCCGGTCCGCCGGGTGACCGACGTCGAGGGCGAGGTAGCCGGCTCCCGCTTGCTGTGCGGCCAGCAGGGCGACGACCAGATCGATCGAGGGTGGCAGTGCTACGGCGACGACCGTGTCGGGGGCGGCGCCCAGTTCGACGAGACGCCGGGCGAGTCGGTAGACGCGGGCACCGAGTGCCGCGTAGGTGAGCGTTTCGTCGGCATCGGTCAGCACCGATTCGCCGGCGAAGCGGTGGACGGACCGAGTGAACCGGTCGGCGAGTGTGGCCTCGGCTGGTTCCGCCACGGGCGAAGGGGTATTCCACCCGGTCGTCAGCGTGGCCCGTTCGGTGGCGTCGAGGAGGTCGACGTCCCCGACTGGCCGGGCGGGGTCCGCGGTCACCGAGTCGAGGAGCCGGAGGAAGCGCACCGCGACACTCTCGACGGTGGTGCGGTCGAAGATGTCGGTGGCATAGGTCAACGCGGCCGACAGGCCGGGGTGTGCGGGGTCCGCATGTTCGCGGAGGGTGAGCTGAAGGTCGAACTTCGCGAGGGGCGGAGCGTCCTCGGCGACCGTCACCGTCAGGTCCGGCAGCTCGAGGTGGAGTGGTACCTCGGTCCCATAGTCGATCAGGACCTGGAACAACGGTGTGTGCGTCGTGGACCGCTCCGGCGCCAGCACGTCGACGAGCATCTCGAAGGGCACGTCGGCGTGCATGAATGCACCGAGGTCCGCATCGCGGGTTCTGGTCAGCACTTCGCGGAACGAATCGGCCGAGTCGACCGGGGTCCGGAGGACGAGCGTCCCGACGAACATGCCGACGAGTTGGTCCAGCCGGGGATCGGGGCGGCCGGCGACGGGG
>NZ_JASHKU010000072.1:0-2753 GCF_030056875.1 Rhodococcus sp. IEGM 1351
GGGGGTGATGGCGTGCCTTTTGAAGAATGAGCCTGCGAGTTAGTGGCATGTCGCGAGGTTAACCCGTGTGGGGTAGCCGTAGCGAAAGCGAGTCCGAATAGGGCGTCCGTAGTGGCATGTTCTAGACCCGAAGCGGAGTGATCTACCCATGGCCAGGTTGAAGCGACGGTAAGACGTCGTGGAGGACCGAACCCACTTAGGTTGAAAACTGAGGGGATGAGCTGTGGGTAGGGGTGAAAGGCCAATCAAACTCCGTGATAGCTGGTTCTCCCCGAAATGCATTTAGGTGCAGCGTCGCGTGTTTCTCACCGGAGGTAGAGCTACTGGATGGTCTAGGGGGCCCACAAGCTTACCGAAATCAGCCAAACTCCGAATGCCGGTGAGTGAGAGCGCGGCAGTGAGACTGCGGGCGATAAGGTTCGTAGTCGAGAGGGAAACAGCCCAGATCGCCAGCTAAGGTCCCTAAGCGTGTACTAAGTGGAAAAGGATGTGGGGTCGCGAAGACAACCAGGAGGTTGGCTTAGAAGCAGCCACCCTTGAAAGAGTGCGTAATAGCTCACTGGTCAAGTGATCCTGCGCCGACAATGTAGCGGGGCTCAAGTACACCACCGAAGCTGCGGCATTCACACAATGCACCCCCTTGATTCTGCGGAGTCTTGGGCAGTGGTGTGGATGGGTAGGGGAGCGTCGTGTGGCCATGGAAGCGGCAGGGTGACCTAGCCGTGGAGGCCACACGAGTGAGAATGCAGGCATGAGTAGCGAAAGACGAGTGAGAAACTCGTCCGCCGAATGACCAAGGGTTCCTGGGCCAGGTTAATCCGCCCAGGGTGAGTCGGGACCTAAGACGAGGCCGACAGGCGTAGCCGATGGACAACGGGTTGATATTCCCGTACCCGTGTGAACGCGCCCCTGGTGAATCAGTGATACTAACCATCCTGAAGCGTCCTTACGCCCCTTCGGGGGCCCTGGATGTGGATGCATGGGACCTGATCTGGTAGTAGCCAAGCGATGGGGTGACGCAGGAAGGTAGCTGAGCCAGTCAGTGGTAATACTGGTGTAAGCCTGTAGGGCGAATGGTAGGCAAATCCGCCATTCACACAGCCTGAGAGGTGACGCATAGCCGAATGAGGCGAATTCAGTGATCCTATGCTGCCGAGAAAAGCCTCTAGCGAGCTTTCACACGGCCCGTACCCCAAACCGACACAGGTGGTCAGGTAGAGAATACTAAGGCGATCGAGATAACTATGGTTAAGGAACTCGGCAAAATGCCCCCGTAACTTCGGGAGAAGGGGGGCCTCGTCCGGTGATCACTCTTGCAGTGTGAGCTGGGTGGGGCCGCAGAGACCAGTGAGAAGCGACTGTTTACTAAAAACACAGGTCCGTGCGAAGTCGTAAGACGATGTATACGGACTGACGCCTGCCCGGTGCTGGAAGGTTAAGAGGACCGGTTAGCCAGCAATGGCGAAGCTGAGAATTTAAGCCCCAGTAAACGGCGGTGGTAACTATAACCATCCTAAGGTAGCGAAATTCCTTGTCGGGTAAGTTCCGACCTGCACGAATGGCGTAACGACTTCTCAGCTGTCTCAACCATAGACTCGGCGAAATTGCATTACGAGTAAAGATGCTCGTTACGCGCGGCAGGACGAAAAGACCCCGGGACCTTCACTACAGCTTGGTATTGGTGTTCGGTTCGGTTTGTGTAGGATAGGTGGGAGACTGTGAAGCGCTCACGCCAGTGAGTGTGGAGTCGTTGTTGAAATACCACTCTGATCGTATTGGACCTCTAACCTCGGACCATGATCTGGTTCAGGGACAGTGCCTGGTGGGTAGTTTAACTGGGGCGGTTGCCTCCCAAAATGTAACGGAGGCGCCCAAAGGTTCCCTCAGCCTGGTTGGCAATCAGGTGTCGAGTGCAAGTGCACAAGGGAGCTTGACTGTGAGACTGACAGGTCGAGCAGGGACGAAAGTCGGGACTAGTGATCCGGCACCGGCAAGTGGAAGCGGTGTCGCTCAACGGATAAAAGGTACCCCGGGGATAACAGGCTGATCTTCCCCAAGAGTCCATATCGACGGGATGGTTTGGCACCTCGATGTCGGCTCGTCGCATCCTGGGGCTGGAGTAGGTCCCAAGGGTTGGGCTGTTCGCCCATTAAAGCGGCACGCGAGCTGGGTTTAGAACGTCGTGAGACAGTTCGGTCTCTATCCGCCGCGCGCGTTAGAAACTTGAGGAAGGCTGTCCCTAGTACGAGAGGACCGGGACGGACGAACCTCTGGTGTGCCAGTTGTTCCACCAGGAGCACCGCTGGTTAGCTACGTTCGGAAGGGATAACCGCTGAAAGCATCTAAGCGGGAAGCCTGTTCCAAGATGAGGTTTCTCACCCCCTCGAGGGGGTAAGGCCCCCGGCAGACCACCGGGTTGATAGGCCAGAACTGGAAGTCCGGTAACGGATGCAGGTGACTGGTACTAATAGGCCGAGGACTTACCACAAAGAAGCTACGCGTCCACTGTGCAGTATCTGAAACAACACACACGTTTCAGAACTGAAGAAGAAGAACACCACCAACAACACTGTTTGTGGTGTGTGTCTTCGCTGATGTTCCGTGTGACAGTTTCATAGAGTTACGGCGGCCATAGCGGAGGGGAAACGCCCGGTCCCATTCCGAACCCGGAAGCTAAGCCCTCCAGCGCCGATGGTACTGCACCCGACAGGGTGTGGGAGAGTAGGACACCGCCGAACATCCGTTACCGAAAG
>NZ_JASHKU010000073.1:0-2323 GCF_030056875.1 Rhodococcus sp. IEGM 1351
TGCGTTGCAGCAACGCGAAGAACGATTCCATCGCGGCATTGTCACCACATGCCCCAACCTTCCCCATGGAACCTTGTAAACCATTGCAGGCCAACAATTCTACGAACATTCCGGAACGGAATTGGCTGCCGCGATCGGAATGTACGACGGTGCCGTGCGGGTTGCGGGTTGCGGAGCGCGATAGCGTTTCGCAGCGCCGAACACGCCAGGTCCGCGGTCATCCGGTCGGCGATCGAATAGCCGACGATCTTCGGTGGAGAAGCAGTCCTTGATCGCGCAGAGGTAGAGCTTGCCCTCATCGGTCCAGTGCTCGGTGGGGGCACCTCCCTGCACGGAGTGCTCGGGGGAATGTCGGTCAACCACACCCGGTCGGGCTGCTGGGCGCTGAACTGCCGCCTGACGAGGTCGTCATGGACCGGTGGCCCGGATCGGCGATGAAGTCCCGCGCTTCTTGGCGAACACCGAGAAGATCCGCTGCTGCGAACGCAGCCGGTGGACGCGGTTTTCGCCGGCGACGCCGTGGGCGGGTAGCTCGTCCGCGATGAACCGGTATCCGAATTCCGGATCGCCGGCGTGGATATCGAGCGCGGCGTTGATCAGATGGGCATCGTCCCAATCCCGTCGGGACACGGGATCGGTGTTCCACTTGTAGAACGCTTGCCGGGAGAATCCCAGCACCCGGCAGGTCACCGCGACGGCGATACCGTCGGCGGCAAGTTCACGGACCAGCGGGAACATTCCCCCAAGCACTCCGTGCAGGGAGGTGCCCCCATTTTAGGTTGACATCGCGCGATAGGTACGCCACCGCCCGGCGCATCACCTCCGCTTCCTGTTCGAGCAGCCGGATACGTTTGCGGGCCTCGCGGAGTTCGTCGGATTCGTTCCGTGTGAGGCCGGGTCGGGTGCCGTCCTGGATGTCGGCCTTGCGCAGCCAGTTCTTCAGGCAGGTCTCGGAGATCCCGAAATCTTTCGCGATTTGCCCCAGCGGGGCTTCGCGTTTGCGGGCCACGGCGACGACGTCGCGGCGGAACTCTTCCGGATATGGCTTCGGCATGTCGATCATCCTTTCACCGTGAGGGCGGATCCCTCACGGGTCAGGTGTCAACCAGAGCCGGGGCAGTCCCTTCCCTTCCTACGTGCGGCTGTGTCCGGTCGTGCTTCCGGTGCGGATTCGTCCCGGGACTCATCCGCCGAGTCGCTGGGCGTCGTGATCCGTGGTTTGCGCCGTCTGCGCGGCTTCGGCTGTTGTTCCTCTCGGACCGACTGAGACGGAGTTGTTCCCGTGCTCGAGCGTCCCCGGGTCGTCCGACGCCCCGGTGGGGCGGGTTCGACGCTCGTCGGGGCCTCGGATTGCCCGTCCTCGTCTTTTCCGTGGTCCAGTTCCTCGTCGACGGTGGAGTCCTCGGCCTCCCGCGGGTGGGCGTGCCCGCGACGGCCGATCCTCTTCGCCCCGGCGACCAGGTGCCCGCCGCCGGACACGACGTGCGCGCCGCGCGACCGGAGGCGGCCGCGGAACGAATCGACGTGGTCGCTGGTGGCCTCGGCCGTGGCGGCCGCCGTGTCGAGTAGCTCGCCGCGAACCGAGTCGCTGAGTTCCGCGATCTCCGGAGACGCGGCGAGGAACTCGGATCCCTGTGCGAGCAGATCCTGAGGCCCCTGGGGGGACCGCCCGCCCGCTCCGGCGATCTTCATTGCCATCTTCAACTGGTGTGTGCGCCCCAGTAGGTATCCGGCGCCGACCGCTGCGGCGACCTCAACTTTTGTTTTGGTTTTGATGATTTTCATGATCGAACCCACTTGCTGTGTGTCGTCGCCACGCACTGCGCCGGGCGTCGGGAGCATGTGGAACTATGGCGCGTCGGTGCGCGCGAGGCGTATATCGTGACTACCCCGTGTCCCAGGTCCCCAATCGCAAAACTCCGTCGGAAGCCCGCTGTGGGGAGGTGTCGTTGCCGCCCAGAGACTCGGTGGCACGCTATCGGTATGTGCGATCGCTCAGCATCGACGGTAAGCCGGAAAACGCTGCTCGAGCCCTTCGAGATCGACCCCGAACGGGCTGACCCCGAGATGGCGACGGACTGCAACGTGGCGTCCCACGAAGACCTCCCAGATCCTGATCGCGACGACGAGCAGCCCAAAGGCAGCTACGCAACTTCACATGGGGACTTCTACCGAACTAGCAAGTCGGCCCGGGGGCAGGTCGACAAGCGACTGCTAAGGGAACAGTGCCTGCTCGAGGGCTATCGGCTCGATTCCGACAATCGGCGCGGGGGGACTGTAAGAACAACGGTGTAACTCTGAAAGGAGATGCACCATTATGACT
>NZ_JASHKU010000074.1:0-2198 GCF_030056875.1 Rhodococcus sp. IEGM 1351
CCTCGACGCTGGCGAGGGCGACCTGACCGGTGACGGCACCGGTCGCCGGATTCGTCACGGGCGCGGTGTTGCCGCTGGTACCGGCGAAGCTCTTGTTGTCGAACCAGTGCGAGATGGTCCGGCCTTCGGCGGAGGGCGAGATGGTCCGGGTCTGCGCTGCGCCATCGCTGTGTGTCATGGGTGTCCTTACCGAGAGAGCCGATACGCGGAAACTCCGCGCGAAGTGCGATGTCTTCACTGTGGTCCGTTCACGAGCGCCCGGAGCCCGACGATCTGTAAGGAAATCCGACATCTGCTTTACACTGCGTAAATGCAGCCCACCATCGTCGACATCCTGGCGCTCCCGGTCGTGCAGGCGGGAACACCCGAGGTGATCGGCGGCGGACCGCTCGACAAGCCGGTGCGTTGGGTGCACGTCAGCGATCTACCCGATTTGTCGAACCTCCTCCAGGGTGGCGAACTCGTCCTCACCACCGGCCGGCCGCTCGCGGACGACTCGTCGAGCGTGGCGTACCTGGAGGGACTGGCCGCGGCGGGCGCAGCCGGACTCGTCGTCGAACTCGGCGTCCACGTCGACACTGTGCCGGAAGGGGTGGCGCGCGCCGCCGACAGACTGTCGTTCCCCGTCATCGCACTGCACCGCCAGATCCGGTTCGTCGAGGTCACCGAGGAAGTGCACCGATCGATCGTCGCGGAGCAGTACGACGAGGTCGCGTTCGCCCGGCACGTGCACGAGGTCTTCACCGACCTGAGCATGAAGCGGGCATCGCTCGGTGAGATCGTCGACGCCGCGGCCGGAATGCTCGGCGCCCCGATCGTGCTCGAGGACCTCAACCGGCAGGTGCTGGCCTTCGCGGCGCAGGGAACCACGGCGGCGGATCTCCTCGCCGAGTGGGAACGTCGGTCGCGGCTGACGCCCGTATCGCATCAGACCGCGATCGACGGCCCGGAGTCGTGGACGACGACGCCCGTCGGCGCGCATCGGCAGGAATGGGGACGACTCGTCGCCCCTCGCCCCGTCGCCGCCGAAGGTCGGGCGCGGATGGCCCTCGAGCGTGCCGCGCAGGCGCTCGCACTGAACCGCATGGTCGAGCAGGACCGGACCGCGCTCGAGCAGCAGGCCCAGAGCGGGCTCATCGACGAACTCCGCCGCGGACGCGTCCAGGACGAGGCCGAGGCGACGGCGCGCGCCCATGCGCTCGGCCTCCGGCCGGCACTGACCTACCTGCCGATGACGGTCCGGGTCAGCGAAACCGCCAGCGCCGACCAGGTTCTCGCGCAGCGGCGGCGTGTGAACATGCTGGACGCCGTCCGCCACGCGGTCCGGACGTCGCGGCAAACCGCACTCACCGCGAACACCCGCGCCGGACAGATCGACCTGCTCCTGTCGCATCCGCCGGCGTCGACACCCGACGCGCTGTCCGAACTCTGTGCGGCGATCCGTGCCGCGCTCACCCGGCTCGACGGCGTCCTCCACTGCACGATCGGCGTCGGTCCCGAATCGACCCGGCTCCTGGACGCCGCGGGCGGCCTGACGGAATCGGCTCACATCGCCGAGGTCGCGCTGTCGTTGCCACCGGGCGACAAGGTCTTTCACCGAGCTGCCGACATCCGGTTGCGCGGTCTGCTCGCCCTCATCCGGACCGATCCGCGGGTGCAGGCCTTCGCCGAGACCGAACTCCGCGGCCTGCTGGAGCATCAGGCGCGACACGGCGGCGACAGCGTCGACGTCCTGCGCAGCTTCCTCGAACTCGGTGGCAACAAGACGGAACTCGCGAAACAACTTCACCTCTCTCGCCCCACGCTCTACGCGAAACTGGCCACGATCCAGCGCCTGCTCGGTGTCGACCTGGACGACGCCGAGTCCCGGACGTCGCTGCACACGGCCATGCTGATCCTGCGGCTCCGCCACCCGTGAGTACTTGTTAACGGCGGGCGGTTAATAAGTACTCACGGGGCGGAGCCACTCTCCGAACATCCTTCGACGACGACCGGATCAGGGTGTCGGCATTCGAATAGTCGCGAGCCAGTACCCCAGTATCAAGAATTATCTTCACAACTATTGGCAGGAATGGACGATTTCTTCACCATTGGCACCTACCAATCGAATTTCCGACAGCACGGAGCTCTCATGAAGATCGGCATCCCCCGCGAAATCAAGAACCACGAATACCGGGTGGCCATCACCCCCGCCGGTG
>NZ_JASHKU010000075.1:0-1789 GCF_030056875.1 Rhodococcus sp. IEGM 1351
GCCCCAGCGGGGCTTCGCGTTTGCGGGCCACGGCGACGACGTCGCGGCGGAACTCCTCGGGATACGGCTTCGGCATGTCGATCATCCTTCCACCGTGAGGGCAGATCCCTCACAGGTCATCCCTGAAGGAGCGGGGCCTTGTCAAGGGTCGCGTTTTACGTGGTTTCGGCTCCATGTGGGCAGCGCCGGGTGAGGGCCGGGGTCAAGACACAGCGCCCGCAGCGTGAGCGAGGACGAATGGTCTTGACGGTGGCCCGGCCGGCGCAGACTGGAATGAGCCGAGAACAGGTCGAGGACCAACGACGCGATTCGGTTTCGTTATGTTGTTGTGGTGCAACGTCTCCAGTGTGATGCGTGTGGGGTTGGGCAGGGCCGAGCTTCCTCGGCTGCCGGTCATCCCTTCGCCCGGCGGTGCGGGCATGGAGCGGTGCGCTGGCAACACACGGGGTCAATCAGGTGGGCGACCACGCCGTAGGCACGGGGGTCAGACTTGTGCACGGCCGCGCGCGTGTTGCGTCCGGGGTGCTCACGCCATCGCCTTCTGGTGGGCCAGGGCGCGGATCTCTCCGTCGCGCAGCCCGTAGTAGACGAGGGTGAGCAGTTTGCGGGCCGCGGCGATCTTGGCGATGTTTCGGCCGCGGCGGGCCTCGATCCGTTTGCGATCGGTCGAGATCTTCGTGCCGGCGGGATGCCGTTGGATGGCCTCGACGGCCGCCCAGCGCACCAGTTTGCTGCCCTGCTTCGTGATGTGCCCGCGCCGCACCACGGCGTCGGACTCGCGGTGCTTGGGCGTCAAACCGGCCCAGGAGCACAGGTGAGCGGGGTCGGTGAACCGGTGCACGTCCCCGATCTCGGCGACGAACACCGCGGCCAGGGTGGGTCCGATGCCGGGCAGCGCCTGGATCGCCGTATACCCGCGGTCGCCACGCAGCTCGGTGGCGATCCGGGCGGTGAACCGCGCCTCGTGGGTGTCGAGGTCGTCGATCAGCTCGAGCAACGAGATCACCCGCTGCGCGTACGCGTCACCGAGCGGCACCCGCGTCAGCTTCTGGCGGCCGGTGACCCCGAACAGGTCCGACACCGGGATCAGGACTCCCGCCTTGGCGAGCACGGCATGCACCTGCGCCTTGAGCCCGGAGCGCAGCGCGACGAGCTTCGCCCGGTAGCGCACGAGTTCCCGCAACTCACGTGTGGCGGGCGGGGCGATCCACGCCTCGGGCAACCGGTGCATCCGCAGTAGATCCGCCAGGTCACCAGCATCGCGGACGTCGTTCTTCACCCTCCGGTATCGGAATCCCTTGACCCCTAGTGGGTGCGCCAGGTGTACGTCCGCACCCGACGCTCGCAGCGCATCGACCGCCCAGTACCAGCCATAGGTCGCCTCCAGGACCACTTCGGGGTTCGGGCCGGCCTGCTCGATCTGCAACCCCAACGCCACCGGATCGTTGACGATCCGCACCGCCGAGAGCTGCTCGCCGGTGTCGGACTGGCGGACGATCACCGATCGTTGCCGGTGCAGATCGATCCCGACGAACTGTTTTCCGTCATACTCACTCATCAGGGGCCTCCCTTTACGTTCGGAAGTGAGTACTCCCAGCATTCGCCGGGAACCCTCGAGGAGCGGAGGCCCCGCCCCTTCATCGCATCAGGTGTCAACCAGAGCCGGGGCAGTCCCAAGTGTCGAACGATCACCCGTGGGAGTCGACACGATGCCCTCAGGACATAAAAGCAAGTTCGGGTGTGCGGCAGATCAGCAACCTCCGTACGCGGCCCGAGCCGTCGAGCTGTG
>NZ_JASHKU010000076.1:0-1582 GCF_030056875.1 Rhodococcus sp. IEGM 1351
CCGTCGGCGCCGGGAAGGTATTTCGGGACGATGAACAGCGAGATGCCCTTGACACCCGGGCCGCCACCCGGGGTTTTCGCCAGCACCAGGTGCACAATGTTCTCGGTGAGTTCGTGGTCGCCTCCGGAGATCCACATCTTGGTTCCGGTGACCCGGTAGCTGCCGTCTTCCTGCGGTACCGCGCGGGTGGTGATGTCCGCGAGCGAGGATCCGGCCTGCGGCTCGGACAGGCACATGGTGCCGAACCAGCGGCCCTCGAGCATCGGACGGACGTACGCGTCGATCTGCTGTTCGGTGCCGTAGGCCGCGATGAGGTTGGCATTGGCGATCGTGAGGAACGGATAGGACGAGGTGCTGGCGTTGGCGGCCTGGAACCAGGCCATCGCCGCCCGCGCCACCGTGGTGGGCAGTTGCATTCCGCCGACGCTCTCGTCGAATGATCCGGCGATCAAACCGGCCGCCGCGTAGGCGTCGAGCGCCGTCTTGACCTCCGGGATCATCTCGACGGTGCCGTCCGGGCGCATGGTCGGCTCGTGCGCGTCGGCCGTCTTGTTGTGGGGGGCGAAGTGCTTGTGCGCGAGGTCCGCGCTGAGGTCGAGCACCGCGTCGAAGGTGTCCTTCGAGTGTTCGGCGAAGCGTTTGCGGGTGGTCAACGAGGCGACGTCGAGCCATTCGTAGAGCAGGAAATCGAGATCGCGGCGAGAAAGTACATCAGTCATGAGAATCGGTTCCGTTCAAAGGTGGGCTCGCTCAGATGGAGAGTCCGCCGTCGACCGGGAGGACGACGCCGGTGACGTAGCCGGCTTCCTCGGACGCGAGGAAGGCGATGGCGTCGGCCATCTCGGCGGGGTCGGCGAAGCGGGGGATGGGCCCGGTGACCTCGGCGATCTTCTCCTTCGGAATGGAGGCGGTCATCCGGGTCGCGGCGTTCGGGGAGATCGCGTTGACGGTGACCCCGAAAGCAGCGAGCTCTTTCGCGGCGGTCTTGGTGAATCCGATGATCCCGGCCTTGGCGGTGGCGTAGTTGGCCTGCCCGCGGTTGCCGTGCAGTCCGGTGTAGGAGGTGATGTTGACGACCCGCCCGAATTCCTGCTTCCGGAAGTGCGGCACACAGGCCCGGGTGAACCGAAAGGTGCCGCCCGCGTGGACATTGAGGACCTGGTCCCAGTCCTCGTCGGTCAGCTTCCACAGCACCTTGTCGCGCAGGATCCCGGCGTTGTTGATCAGAATGTCCACCCGCCCGGTCTCGGCGATCACGGTAGAGACAACGTTCTCGACGTCACCGGTGTCGCTGACGTCGGCGGGGATGCCGATGGCGCCGACCTCGCGGGCGGCCTTGTCGAGTTCGTCCTTGTCGAAGTCCACCATGAACACGGTCGCCTTGGCCTCGGCGAAGTGGCGGGCCAGGGCCTGGCCGATGCCGCGGGCGGCGCCGGTGACGATGACCGATTTGCCGGTGAAGTCGTAGGTGATGTTGCCCATCGTGTTTCCTGTCTTTCTTCTCAGCTGAGACGTTCGAGGACCATGGCCATGCCCTGTCCGCCTCCGACGCACATGGTTTCGAGGCCGAACTGCTTGTCGT
>NZ_JASHKU010000077.1:0-1513 GCF_030056875.1 Rhodococcus sp. IEGM 1351
AGAGCGTGTCTCATGTGGGGTGCCTCTCTGTTTGTCAAGCGGCCCTTGCGGAGTGATTCTTCTCTGGTTGAAGACGACGCTTTTCGTCGGACAGCATGATGCGCCAGAGGTGATCGGACAGGTGACGTTTGAGGGCGCGCCTGGCCGCTGCCGGCTTCTTGCCCTCGGCGATTTTCTTCTCGAAATAGTTGCGCCCGGCGCTGGCGCGCATTCGGATCTGAACCACAGCGACGGTGTAGAGCGCGCTGTTGAGCTGTCGGTCGCCGTAGCGTGAGAGTCGGTGCCGGTCGGTGTCGGCGCTGGCGATCTGGACCGGTGCCGAGCCGTTGTAGTTCGCATAGGCCGCCGCGGTCGGGAAGCGATCGGGCCGACCGGTGCGGCCGATCAGCCGGGCCGCGGTCACCGCACCGATCCCGTCGACCTCGCGCAGGCGGGTGCCGTGCTCGTCGAGGGTCTCGGCCATCTGCTTCTCGTTCGCCGCGAGCTGGTCGTCGAGGCGGCGGATGTCGGCGATCAGATCTCGACACAGCCCGACCCGCATCCGGTCGACAGGGCTCTTGGCGCGGAAGCTTCGTAACAGGGCGGCTGCCGCAGAGGCGGTGAGCGAGGTCCGGGCACCCCCGGCAAGCAGCTGCCGCAGTAGCGCATGCAGCTGATTCATGTTGCGGGTTCTACTGTTGGACAGATTTGTTCGTCGCTCGTCGAGTAGTCCGAGAATCTCGGCGGGACCCTCCGGGTCGACCGGGCGGGCGTCGCCCTGCATCGCGGCCACACACGCCGCCGCGGCTGCGTCGATGCGGTCGTTCTTGCGGCGGCCGCCGCGGGAAAGTTCCCGCACCCGGGCGGTGGCGGTGGTCGGAACGTCGAGGGTAACCTCCCCGAGGACGAGCAGCCACTGCGCAAGGTGATGTCCGAGGCCGTAGGCATTCTCGACCGCCCACTGGCGTTGCGGCCAGGACTTGGCCCAGGCAATCAGCGTCTTGTAGCCGGTGAGGGTGGCGTCGATGCGGATCGAGCCGAGGTCGGTGTTGGTGGCCGGGTCGACCGCGGTTGCGGTGTGGGTGGACTTGTGCGGGTCGATACCGATGACGATCATGGAAGACGGTTCCCTTCTCTGTCAGGATGGGATCCGCGGAGGACAATCCGACTTCAAGTACCTCTCACAGCAGCTTGGGGTCACGCCTCTCTTCAGTCACTCCGCGAACGCAGACCGGGAGGGTCGGACACACCCCACAAGGGTCAACCCACCGTGCGGGTGACAGGAGCTTCTCGAGTCAGCCCTTCCGGTCTGCTACGGGACGCTACGGGTAGCTGACCCGATCACGAACCGCTGACACTCATACAAGTCGGAGTTTCTTGAAGCAGGTCAGTGCGGCGGCGAGGTGAAGGAAGCCGGCGAAGTGTTCGCCGTGGCGCTCGTAGCGGATGGTCATACGCCGGTAGCCGGTGAGCCAGGCAATGGTGCGTTCGATCTTCCACCGGTACCGGCCGAGGCGATCGTTTCGCTCAATGC
>NZ_JASHKU010000078.1:0-1456 GCF_030056875.1 Rhodococcus sp. IEGM 1351
CACGACCGGTGCGTTGTGCCTTGGCAACAATAGTTTTCGACAGTTGATGGTTGATGTCGGTGGCGAACCGCTGTTCCTTTCGTCGCCGTGCCTTCAATTTCCGTTTCGCGGATTTCGTGCCGACTCGTTGCAAACTCGCGCGCAGGGGGGCGTACTTCTTCCTACGCGCGGTCACCGCCCCTGCGGACCACCGCACGTCGAGGGTGGCCGGATCGTCGTCGGTGGTGACGGCGAGGTTCACGATCCCCAGATCCACTCCCAGCCAGCCTTCGGCGGTGTCCGGCGGCGGGGCCGGTTCCGGTGAGGGCTCGTCGACGGTGGCGTACAGGTAGAAGTGCCCGTCGCGGTAGACGAGGTCGGATTCACCCTTGCGGGAAGCGAGAAGCTTGTGTTGCCACGGCGCGCACACGAACCGCACACCCCGCATCCGGCCCGCCGTGGTCCAGATCGACACCGTCGAGGAATCCATTTGCCACGACAGGCATCTGTCGTCGAACGGTTGGGCAGCGTGCGGCCGGAATGCGACCGCGGTCTCCGCCACCGCCGTATACCGTGTCGACCCCGGCCGACCGTAGTTTCCGTTGGTCAGGGTCGCCTGCCGGGTGGTGTACGCGTCGGCCACTTTCCGCAGAACATGCAACGCCGGCTGCGCGGAGAGCCCCCGTGCCTTCACCTTCGGATACAGCGCGACTTGCAGCGCCCGTCGTGACCGCAGTTCCATCGACTGCGCCAACCCGGCCACCTCGTTGGCAACCTCGTTGCACAACACCAACGTCGATTCCAGCGCCGCGAACTGATCCGCAGTGGGTACGAGCTTGACCACGACAACCCTTCTCACCACGCACCCACCGCCTCCCCTAGTCGACTAGCCTTCACCGACCCGATGTGTGAACAGATCATGACAGAGGGGTACGACAAGTTCGGGGCAACACTCACCTCACCGAATTCGACGGCGACACCGAGCGCACCTACTGATCCACCCAGGTCAACAGCCTCAAAGGCGTCTCCGCCCGCCGCCTGCGGCAGGAGTTCCCCGAACACATACGCAAATACTTGCAGGGCAACCACTTCTAGTCGCTCCTACTTCGCCTGCGTCCGCAGGCGAAGCGCCGCTGTCGCTCATCGCCGAATACATCACCAACCAGAAACGACCCGACCCGCCAACCACACCTACATCCACCCGAAACACCCCCGCACCACAGATCAGCTTCCTCCCGTGCCCTGAACGGCCAGGATCCCGCTGATAGCTCAGTTGAAAGAAATGGGCACAGTCGACCCTTTCGAGGTATGCCACGAGCCCGACGATGCAGCCGTGGCCGGCCTCCATGCCTGACGCTGTCCGCCACCGGCACGCGACCCTCTGCACAGCAAAGCATTTCGAACGGTCGGTTCGCAAGGGAGCGCGTTGACTCACGAAAAATGCGCGCGTACACCTATTCGTTGCCTCATCGAGGAA
>NZ_JASHKU010000079.1:0-1369 GCF_030056875.1 Rhodococcus sp. IEGM 1351
GGGACTGTAAGAACAACGGTGTAACTCTGAAAGGAGATGCACCATTATGACTGATGTGATTGATCGTGAGGCCGAATCGAACTCGGCACGTGTGGGCGTCAGCGACGCGAGGCTGCAGGAGCTGGTGGACCAGGCCCGGGCCGACGGCCTGCAGCTCACCGGTGAGGGTGGGTTGCTGGCGAAGTTGACCAAGCTGGTGGTGGAGTCCGCGCTCGAGGGTGAGATGGACGACCACCTCGGCTACGGCAAAAATGACTCGGTCGGGCGGGGAAGCGGCAACTCCCGCAACGGCAGACGCGCCAAGACCGTGTTGACCGAGGCCGGGCCGGTCGAGCTGGAGGTGCCCCGCGATCGGGAGTCGAGTTTCGAGCCGAAGATCGTGGCCAAGCGGCAGCGGCGGCTCACCGGGGTGGAAGACATGGTGATCTCGCTGTCGGCCAAGGGACTGACCACCGGTGAGATCTCTGCGCACATGGCCGAGGTCTATGGCGCCGAGGTGTCCAAGCAGACGATCTCGACGATCACCGAACGGGTGATGGACGGCATGCTCGAGTGGCAGAACCGGCCGCTGGACCAGGTGTATCCGGTGCTGTTCATCGACTGTATCCACGTCAAGATCCGCGACGGCAACGTGGCCAACCGGCCGATCTACGTCGTGATGGGGGTGACTGTGGACGGCACTCGCGACATCCTCGGATTATGGGCCGGCGAGCACGGCGACGGGGAGGGGGCGAAGTATTGGCTCCGGGTGTTGTCGGAGCTGAAAAATCGTGGTGTGCAGGATGTTCTGATCGTCGTGTGTGACGGTCTGAAGCATCTGCCCGACTCGATCGGACAGGTGTGGCCGCAGACTATCGTGCAAACCTGCGTGGTCCACCTCCTCCGCAATACCTACGCCTACGCCTCCCGCAAGGACTGGGCCGAGATCGCCAAGGACCTCAAACCGGTGTACACCGCGCCGTCGGAGCAGGCTGCGCTTGACCGGTTCGCCGAGTTCAGCGACAAATGGGAGAAACGTTATCCCGCGATCATCCGGATGTGGACCAACGCCTGGGCCGAGTTTGTGCCGTTCCTGCAGTTCGACCACGCGATAAGGCAGGTGATTTACACGACCAACGCGATCGAGAGTGTCAATGCCCGAATCCGCAGGGCTGTCAAGGCCCGCGGCCACTTCCCGACCGAGGCGGCGGCCCTGAAATGCGTGTACCTGGCCATCATGAGCCTCGACCCCAAAGGCACCGCCCGCCAGCGCTGGTCCAACCGCTGGAAGGCAGCGCTGAACGCCTTCGAGATCACCTTTGACGGACGCCTGTCCGCCGGACGAAAGTAGTCACAGTTCAAACAGTTACACCGTTAACTTGACAGACCC